>NZ_JBFAJC010000003.1:411148-433260 GCF_040655075.1 Actinoallomurus sp. NPDC050550
GTGCCACCGCACAGGCACGCCTGGCTGCCGTCGAGAGCACGTCATTCGCCCAGTCGGGTTTCAGCCGCTCAGGGTGCGTGGTGTCCGAGGGATCGGCGGAGTTCGTCGGCGAACTCGGCGGGTTGGGTGGCGAAGCCGACGTGGCCGCCGGGGAGTTCGATCGGCTTTCGGTTGAGTGTGGCGGCGAGTTCTGCGCCGGCCTTGTAGCAGGGGAGGCCGGATGATTCGCGTCCGGTGGCCGGGCTGATCTGGTCGGCGTGGACGGCGAGGGTGTCCAGGTCCAGATCGGTCGTGGGGTACTGGCGTAGTTCGTGCTCGAACCAGTAGGTGGCGTTGGCGCGGATACGGGGGTTGGTGAGGTCCATGGCACGGGCCATGGCGCGAGCGTCGGGAGCGGTGAAGGTGCGTTCGCGGAACAGCGTCATTGCCGGCGCGATGCCTGAGCGGCGGTACAGGTCGTAGACCTGGTGGAAGAAGTCGATCCAGCGCTGCCTGTCATGCAAGAGCCGAACCGCGGGCGGCTCGTACGCGACGACGTGGGTGACCGTTGCGGGGTGCCGGGTCAGCAGGTGCAGGGCGACGATCGCACCGGAACTGGTACCGAGGACCGTCGCGGTTCGGTGTCCGGTGTGTTCGATCAGGAGCTGGGCGTCGTGGGCATCGGTGTCAAGGCGGTGCGAGTAGTCCTGCGGGCCGTCGAGGGCGCTGCGGGAGAATCCGCGCCGGTCGTAGGTGGCCACGGTGAAGTAGGGCGCCAGATGCTCGGCGAGCGCGGTGAAGGGGCGGGCGTCGCCGTTGGCTCCCGGGATCAAGAGGAGCAGCGGGCCGCTGCCGCGGATGTCGTAGTGAAGCTTCGCGCCTGGTACGTCAACGATGGTCATGTGTCACTCGCTAGGTCGGGTCAGTGACGATCAGCGGCTGGCAGGTGGTGGTCTTCCTCGGGGGCCGCGTGGCTTGCGAGAGTGTCCCGGTTCGGCCCATGGCCTGGCCTGCGGATGCGGAGGTGCGCGCCGGGGTGAGGGATATGCCTGCGGCGGAAGGCGTGTCGGCCGAGTATGACCAGGAGGATCTTCCCCGCGACGATGGCCAGGACGACGTCGATGGACAGGCTGGTCCAGCGTGAGTTGGCCAGGACCGTTCCCCCTAGCCCGAGGTGGACGGCGACGGCGACCACGATCAGCGCGGTGAGCAGGATCGTGTTGCGGCGGCTGTGGCGCGCCGCGGTCGCCGGGCCGGCAGACGACTCCCCGGCGCCGTTCGCGGTCGTGATTTCTCCGCTCGAGGTTGTGGGCGGTGGCCAGGTCAGGGCTATCTGGTCGCGTCGACCGAACCGTTCCAGGTCGCGGGTGACGATGTCCTGGATGCGCTGTAGAGCGTCCTGGTCGGTGGCGTCCACCCGCAGGGTGAGGGTGTCGTCGGTGGCGTCAAGGGTGACCTGGCCCCACGGGGCGATGGTGATGACGCCATGGGTATCGGAGTGTTCGGCGTGGACACGCAGGTCGCCGCGGGCCAGTGCCGCGCCGGTGGCGTGCGGGCGGGGACGATGGCCGCCGCGGGTCTCTCCCATGGCGGCCGCGTGCCGGCACAACTGCACGAGGTAGCGGCTCGGCCGGTCGATCTGAAGCGCGATTTCCGAGGTCAGCATGCAGGGTCCTTGGGTGAGAAGTCGGGGCGGTGGTGGGGCGCTCACGTGCGGGTGCAGGTGGCCAGCCAGGCGGCGATGCCGTCGGCGTGAACGTTGGAGGAGCACACGGTGGGCTTGACCGACTCCAGGGCCCATCCGTCGGTGAAGCAGGATTCGAGGTTGTTTCGGGACAGCTTGTGCGGCACGTCCGGTTCGCCGGTATGCCGGTCGCTGTAGCAGAGGACGAACAACCGGCCGCCCGGCCGCAGCACCGCACGCAGGCCGTTCACGTAGATCGCACGGTCTGCGGCGTTGAAGGCGTGCAGGAACAGCGAGTCCAGGACGGTGTCGAAGATTTCGCCGAACTCTGCAACCCGTAGCGCGTCATAGTGCACGAACCGGGCTCGAACGCCCCGCTGGTGCGCTTTTCGCTCGGCCGCACGAAGGGCGCCGACGGCCAGATCGACGCCGGTGGCGTCCAGGCCGGATGCGGCGGCCATCAGCGTGTGTTCCCCGGTCCCGCAGCCGACGTCGAGGACACGCCCGCGAAGTGCCCCGTTGTTGGCGAGGGTGAGCATTGCCGGCTGGGGCGCTCCGATGTCCCATGGCGGACGCCCGGCGTAGGGGTCGACTGACCGGCTGTGGGCGTGCAGTGCGGACGGATCTGTCATAGGGGCTCTCTTCGGTCAGGCGTCGCGGTGACCGAGGACCAAGTCCGCGCACCGCTGCGGCGACTTACAGGCAGAACACGACGAGGCCGGCCCACGGGAAGGGGCGCTCACCTGGTGATGATTTTACAATACATTATGTCGTGAACGATACAAGTGTCTCTGATCGCTGCAATGCGTATCATTGCGGCATGCCGAGGATCTGGAGCGAGACGATCGCCGCGCATCGTGACGCCGTACGCGACGCCGTCTTGGACGCCACCGCGGTCCTGGTCGCCGAGCGCGGACTGGCCGGTGTGACGATGTCGCAGATCGCCAAGGACACCGGTATCGGGCGGGCGACGCTCTACAAGTACTTCCCCGACGTCGAGTCCATCCTGCGCGCCTGGCACGACCGTCAGATCGACGAACATCTCCAGCAGTTGCGCCATATCCGAGACCGGACTGAGGGCGCCGCGCGGCGGTTGGAGGCGGTGCTGACGGCCTACGCGGAGGCGATCTCGGGCAAGGGGCGGCATGACGGCGACCTCGCCGGCATGCTGCACAGCGGCGAGCACGTCGCCGCAGCTCACCAGCATCTGCGCGAGTTCCTCGAGGAACTGGTGGCAGACGCGGCCGCTGCCGGAGCCGTGCGCCAGGACGTCCCGGCCGATGAACTGACCCTCTACTGCCTACACGCCTTGGCGGCGGTCAGAAGCCTGCACGATCCGGCAGCGATCGACCGCCTCGTCCGAACCACCCTGACCGGGCTGCGCCCGAACGGCGTGACCAACGGTACGGCCAAGGGCGGAGCATCATGATGAGCGGGTCGCCGACGAAGAGCGGCACCTCCACCAGATGGCCCGGGATCTGATCGCCGACGCCGTCCAGTCCGGAGAGGTACGCCGCGACGCGGCGCCCTGGTTCGGTGCGGGGGGCGGCCTGAGGGACCGCCGCCCCCACACGATCAAAGGCTCAGCGCGGCCTCTTCATGCCGGGGAGAACAGTACAGACAAAGATCATCACACCGATGACCGCACCACCCCAGTCGAGCCCGACGATGGCGAACGTCCAGGCGGTCACCAGAGCCGGGAGGATGCCGAGCCGACTCCGCCGGCGCGGTGTCTTCCGATGCGATCCAGCAGCTCGCAGTACTGCCACGTGAGATCCGCTACGGGCGGCTGGCGCCGTCGTAGTGGGAGACCCAGTACGGGTTCGACATGCTGTCCAGCCTGATGACCTCGCCCGTCCGCGGGGCGTGGATGAACTTGCCGCCGCCGACATAGATGCCCTCGTGGCCCATGCTGTCGAAGTAGACCAGGTCACCGGCCTGAAGGTCGGCCTTGGAGACATGGCGGGTGGCCGAGTACTGGTCGGGGACCACCCGGGGGAGATTCACGCCGGCGGCGCGCCAGGACATCATCGTCAGCCCGGAGCAGTCATATCCCTTCGGGCCCGTGCCGCCCCAGATGTAGGGCTTGCCGAGCTGGGCGTAGGCGTACTGCACCGCCTGACGCGCCGGTCCTGAGGCCGGTCCGTTGTAGGTGCCACCGGCTCCCGAGCCGGGCGCGGCCGTGGCTTCACCGGCCTTGCGCAGCAGGCTCTTCTGCTTGGCGATGGCCTTCTCGACGGTGGCCTTGCGGTTCTTCAGCGCGGCGGCCTTCTGCGAGACGGTCTGGTACGCGGATTGCGCCTCGGCCTGTTCGCGGCGGATGCGCTGAGTAGAGGCCAGAAACGCCGACAGCTCCTGTCCGCGATTGTTCGACAGCTGCATGAAGACCGACATCTGGTTCAACGCTGCGTCGGGGTTCCTGGACGCGAGCAAGGTGGCGGTGCGCGAGTCGAGAGCGCCGTTCTTGTAGGCGTCGGCGGCGATCTGCGCGACCCGTCCACGCAGCTTCTCGTAGACGTTGCGCTCGCTCTTCACCTGGCCATTGAGCGCAGTGAGCCTCTTCTTCGCGGCATCCAGCTCGGTCTTGGCCTTGTTGTACTGATCAACGATCTTGTCGACCTGGCCATTGAGCTTCTCCAGCTCCTTCTTGGCCGCCGCGGCCGACGGTTTGGGAGCGGCCTCGGCCGGGAGCGCGGTGAGGGTCACGGCGGCCGTGACCGAGAGCGCCGCGCACAGCCGGAGCGAATGACGCCGCCGCAGGCGATCCACGGCGTACGCGTTGGTGGCAGGGTAGAAGAACGCCACGTGAGAAACTCCTCTCCTTCGCCGCTTACCGGGTTAGCTGTCGGGCTCGGGCCGGAGTAGCCCTACCGGACGTTCACACGCCCCGGATTCGCCCCGGGATATTCGGGTCCCCGGTTCCCTCAAGGGATTCAGCGGTCGGCCGTGCCTCGTGTGAAGCAGGGGGCGGCCGACTCCTACGCAGTGTAGGAGATCGTCGCGGTCGTCTGCCACCCGATGAACGATTCGCCGGAGTTCTTCGACAAGCGGCACGTCGGACGGCCGGTACCGTCGCAAGGAGCGTGCTCCTCTTCGCTCGTGCGTCGAGCGTCGGCACGCGGCCGCCGTCGTGTCCATGACGCTCGACGTCGCATGCGGGATCACCCTGGCGACGGGGAGGTTCCGTCAGCAGAAGAACGGCATCGCAGCGAGCCAGCCGGCAGAGATCATCCCGGGAAGGACCACCGAAGTCATCGCCGTGACCCACGTCAGACGCCGAATACGATCGTCGTCGGCGATCGCGGTCGGCGTCTCGAGCCGGGCGAGCCGTTGATCGAGCTCTGACCTGCCGGCGCTGTGGGCGGCCAGTCCACCGATCGGGCTCGGGGCGATCGCCAGTTTCCGGAGCGCGACGGCGACCGTGCGGCGGCCGCACCGCCGGGCGGCGACGTCGTCGGCGCTCATCTCCAGCAGGATGGGCAGGCAACGGCGGGCGCCCCGAAAGGTCGGCAGCCAGAACAGCGCAGCCGCCAGCGCGTCGACGACCGTGAGGAACAGATGGTGGCGGTAGCGCAGATGCGCCCGTTCATGCGCCAAGACAGCCTGAAGCTGCGTGTCGTCCAGCCGATCGAGAGCACCGCTGCTGACGACGATCGGGCGCTTGCGCGAGGGTACGCAGTAGGCGACCGGTACCGGGTGATCGAGGACGCAGACGTCTTCGATGTCCCCGGAAAGCCGGACGACGAACTGCAGCGCCTCCTGATGGCGACGGCGATGGGCCACCGTGCGTCGATACCTGGCGACGGCCACGCATGTGCCCGCGACCGCGCTGACGAGGAGCGCCAGGTTGAAGGCGTACGAGGCCGGTCCGCCGGATCCGTCGTGATGGTGCCAGCAGTCGGCCGCCCATTCCGCGGCCCGGTGCACCAGGCCATGACGGCCGGTCGAAACCAACACGACCACCCCGAGCAGGCCGGCGATGGTGCCCGCCAGGGCTCCCAACCACGCCAGCGCGCCCACCCGGGGAATCCGCTGGCACCAGGCGCTCCGGGCCAGCAACGGCCCGGCACCGATGCCGAGGGCGACGGTGATCGCGCCGAGCTCGACGAGCGGGCTCACCGTGATTCCGTAGGAGCCGAACGCTGCGCGAGCTCGACCAGCAGCCGGTGTGCGTCCCGGGGGTCGATGGTCTCGGCGAATCGGGCCAGGACCGGGCCGCGGTCGGTGGTCTCGGCCAGTGCCTCGGCCATCACCTGCGCGACGTGATCCTCACGGCTGCGCGTCGGGGCGTACCGCCACGCGTTGCGGTCCGCCGTCCGGGAGAGGAAGCCCTTCTGGACGAGCCGGTCGGCGACGGTCTGCACCGTCGTGTACGCCGAGCGCTTGGCCGATCCGGCGTTGACCTTCTCCATCAGCTCACGGATGAGCAGAGGGTTCTGGGCGTCCCACAGTGCCTCCATGATCGCTCGTTCGAGCGGCCCTGCGATCGCCACCTGTCCGTCTCCCTCCGCGGCCCGCACCATTGTGACCTATCGATCACTCGGGCTTCCTCCACATTAGGACGCCTCCGCCTCACTCGGCGAGAGCGCTGCGCAGCACTCGGTGCTCCCGAACCAACCGGCTGCGCGTGCCCCGAGCTCTATGTACCGGCTCTCTCGGGCCGGTACATGGAGACCCGAGCGTTGCTATCCGGTGACGCCGGCCGGCTCCTGCTGCCTTTCCCTGTTGCGTGGGTCGCTGAACTCGGTCATCCCGGGGACGAGGAGTGCCAGCAGGGCACTGCAGATCACTAGTAGTCCGGAGCCTGTGAGTACGGTCTGCGCTCCCACCGCGTGGACCATGATCGGGATGAGGGCGAAACCCACTGGGCTCAATCCGTAGGAGACGAGAAAGTCCAGCGAGGAGATCCGGGCCTGCAGACAGGCCGGTACTTCACGTTGGATCGCGGTGAACCACGGAATGTTGAAGACCTCGATCCCTATCCCGCCGATGGCGCAGGCGGCCACGATGATCCAGCTGTGTGACGCGTAGGCGAGAGAGATCGGGACGAGCCCGTAGCCGCCGAGCATGATCATGGCTGGGATGCCGACGCGTCGTGGTCTCCATCGGCTCATCAAGACGGCGCCCGCGATCGCGCCGGCGGCGTAGGCGCCGAGGGCAAGGCCGATGAGCGTCGTGGAGTCGAACCGTTGCCGGCTGACGACGGGCAGCATCACGTACTTGGCCGCTTCACCGAGGGCGAGCCAGCAGGCGAGTGCGGTGAGACCGGCGAGAAACCACCGGTGACGGCGCGCTTCGGCCAGCCCTTGGCGGAACTCGGTCAGCGCGTTGGCGCCGGCCTTCTCCGTGGGCGCGGCGTGGTGTCTCGGGATGGTGGTGGCGAGTAGTGCGGACACCATCCACAGGGCGGCCGAGGCCGTCAGGCTCAGGCTCTGGCCGGCGGCGGTGTACAGGGCTACCGCTGCGGTCGGTCCGCCCACCAGGCAGATCCGCAGGCTGAGTGTGGTGATCGCGTTGGCTTCCTGGAGCCGGTCCTTGGCGAGCAACTCTGCGACGAGCGGTTGGTAGGCGCTGCGGAAGACCCCCTCGCCCGCGCCAGCACAGCAGATCGCGGCGCAGATGACGAGGAGGGGCAGGCCGGCGACGAGCCCGACGACCGCGGTAGCGCCGCCACGCACCGCGCTCGAGATGGCCAGGACGACCGCGCGTGGGTAGCGATCGGCGATGATGCCGCCGGGCAGGGAACCGACGACGAATCCGAGTGTCCGCGCGCCCAGCACCAGTCCGAGCGCGGTCAGGCCCTGAGGTCGGTCGAGGACGGCGAGTGTCAACGCCGTGGGCATCATCCCGGTCGCGGCTGCGGACGCCGAGTAGCTCAGCCAGAGGCGGCGGAATGCTCTTTCGCGGAGCAGCGTCAGCATCGATCCCACCTCCTGTCCGAAGGCACCAGCGCCGGGCTGGGCGAACCGAGCTCGGCCGCCAGGCCGGGCAGGTGGTTCGCGCACTCCTCGGCCGGCCTCGTCGAGTACGGCATCAGCTCCTGGGCACGTTTGCGCAGGGCCTCCGGGTCGGCGGTGGTGGTGAGTCCGTGGGCGCTCAGCCAGTCGTCGTTGAAGGCGGTGGCGAGATACCGTTCACCGCGGTCGGAGGCCAGGAAGGCCACCTGTTCGCCGGGATGACCACGGGTCGCCTTCGCGAGGGCGACGGTGAGCGCCGCACCGGTGGAGACGCCGGCGAGCAGGCCTTCGGAACGCACCAGGGTGCGGCACGCCTGGTAGGCGTCCTCGTCGGTGATCTTGTACACCTCGTCCACCAGCGATAGGTCCGACAGATTGCTCGGTGTCCAGCTCAGCCCCACGCCGGGTGTGAGGTAGGGGCGTGGTTCGCCACCGAACACGGTCGACCCCTCGACATCAACGCCGATCACCTCCACGACCCGAGAGCGTTCTTTCACCGCGCGGGCGATACCGCCGAGTTGACCTCCGGTGGAAACGGTGCACACGACCGCCGCCAGGTGGTCGGCCTGGTCGAGCAGTTCCTGAGCGGTGGTCTGGTAATGCGCCTCGCTGTTGAGCGGGTTGAAGCACTGATCGGGGCGGAATGAGCCCGGGATCTGGTGTTGCAGCCTGTTGGCGAGCGCGATCCGTGTCTTGTGGTACGAACCGGAGTCATCGGGTTCGTCGACGAGGATGATTTCCGCCCCGTACGCCTCCAGCAGGCCGCGATTGGTAGGAGTGAGTTTAGGGTCGACGATGGCGATCACTCGATAGCCGTGTGAGGCGCCGATCATCGCGAGTGCGATGGAGAAATTTCCTGATGAGGACTCGATGATCGTGCCGCCGGTGGCGAGCAGTCCCGTCCGCTCGGCTTGTTCGATGATGTACCAGGCCGGCCGATCCTTCAGGCTGCCCGCCGGATTCGCGCTTTCCAGTTTGACGATGAGTTGGGCCTCATTATGGGTCGTCAGATTGCGAAGACGTACAACGGGAGTGGATCCGATGACGTCCAGGAGTTCTGGGACACACGTGTGCCTTGTCTGCATGGGTGATGCTCCTGACCAGTGTGCGGCGTGACCGTTGGCCTTCCGCGCCGGTACGGCGTCCGGCGCACGCCACTGATCAGGATCGAAAAACGCACAGCACGGCCAGGGCGGTCGCCCTCGTCAGGCGTGCCTCCAGGTGACTTGCGGGTGATGGTGTCGGTGGTGACCGCTCCCGTCCGCTCTCCTCAGCGCTCACCCACCCGATCATCGGCAGGATGTGGGAGATGGCTGGAGCGAACTGGGACAAAATAGTCGCTATTGTCCGGCTGTCCAGGGTCGAGCCCATTGGGAGTTCGTCGTGGCATCTATCCCCGCCGTTGCCGCAGTCGGCGTGCTCGAACTCGGCGGCAATCGAATGAAGGGAATAAGTGACGGCAGAACCAAGGTGAGAGTCGCCGTGAAAATGCCCTACAGGGACACATGCGCACCCGTACGCCATGAACGCGAATAGTGACAGGAAGCCCCGCGCCAGCATGGCGGTGCGGTCCCGACCTAATACGGTGATTCTGGCGAACTCCACCACGTTGACAACCCTAGGTGGGAGATTGCTATGCCCGCCTAAGGTGAAGGTGGAGACTCATTAATGGTTTGGTGGATCGGAGGGTGATTCTGCTCAGCTCAGATCCAAGTACCAGCTCATGTGCTCGCCGAACGTGCGCAGAACGACTTCGTGTTCGCCGATGAAAGACGGACGGCAGGGTAGTGGGCCGATGACGGTCAGATGCCAGCGTTCCGCCTCGGCTCGATGTCCCGGGATGAAGCGGTACCTTCCCAGATCGGGATGCCGCCAGCACCCGACGACGGCTTCGACCCGCCAGACGAGGCCATCCTCACCTTCGATCCGCGTCGGGTATCCGCCGCCCTCCGTATGTTCGAAGGTCACCGTTACGCGCCGCACGGCACCCCGGTTCCGGCGAGTGGTCGTTCGCGTCCAGAGGTGGGCCGTACGGCGGACCGGTGCGGGTGCCGTGTCGGGCTGATGGTCTGAATGGCCGAACCGGCTGTCCGCTGAACGGGGCGTCGCGGTGGAAGTGGCATTTCGCTACAGAGGTGATCGATGGTATCTCCTACAAGGGTTAGTGAGCATAGCCGGGTGAAGCAACCCGACTCGCGGCCCTGCGGTGTCGTGATGGCGTCATCGGCGGGCCCGAGTCGGCCCCATGGCGGGCGTGTCCTCCACCGTGTATCAGGATCATCGGGTGGGTGCCACCTGGGAAATCGATCATCGTCGCGGTATGTGTCCAACCTGGGCGTGACCGGTGAGATGGGACGCTTCCGTCCGTGGTGCGTCTCAGGGGGACTTGCCGCGTTCGCGGCATTGCTACTACATTGCGTCGGAGTTGGGCTGCGATCTACCTTCTACCCGGAAGGTACGGCCTGACCCGCCTAATCCCGCACTGCTGCCGCGGCGCGGGAGCCGGGGACCCATGCGTTCTCTGGGGTGAATCCGCGTGTGCGGTAGGGCTTCTCCTGGCCCGAACCCGTCAGCTAACCCGGTCGGCGGCGTAGGGAGAGAGATGGATCCGGTAGGGCAGAAGCTGCTGCAGATCGCCAAGAGCCAGCTGGGGTACGCGGAGAAGAGCGGCGGTTACACCAAGTACGGAGACTGGTACGGCACGCACGTCGACAAGGGGTCCTTTTACAGGACGGCTCCCTGGTGTGACATGTTCTTGGCCTGGGCCGCCGACAAGGCCGGTGTCGAGGACTGGGCGGGGCAGTTCGCCTCCACCCCTGAGCACGCGCTGTGGTTCCAGAAGCATCACGCGTGGGGGCACAAGCCCGAACCGGGGGCGATCGTCTTCTTTTCCTTCTCCGGGAACAAGAGCATCGGCGGCATCGAGCACGTCGGCATCGTCGAGAAGGTCGACGGCCACACGCTGCACACGATCGAGGCCAACCACAACGATCAGCTGCTGCGCGTCACCCGCGACATCGGCCAGGTCGTCGGGTTCGGCTACCCGGCGAAGGTGAAGGTCAAGGGCAGGCCAATCCCGGGCACCGAGCAGAGGGTAGAGAAGACCGAGCAGAAGTACGTGCCCAGGCACTCGGCTCCACCGCCGTCCGTCACGTCCCTCGTCACCGATTCAGACCCGGCGACGAACATCGCCCGCACCTCCCAGTCCACCCCCGACCAGCCGTCCCCGCTCATCGAGCAAGGGGCCGCGCTGACCGGGCTCTTGGCCGTTGTGGTGTTCGGCACGGTTGCGCTGGCCATCGCCAAGTCCAAGGTGCCGGTGCCGTCGTCCGGCGTGCAGCTTCGTAAGCGGGGGCGGCACCACCGCACTCCGGTGGAACTGCCGGCCGATGTCACGGTGGCTCACCTTGACGAGGCCGATGCGAGCACCGCCCTTATGCCCGCGCTGACGGCGGCGGCAGCGGCACATGCCGAGGACCGGGAGTTCTGGGGGAGGATCGCTGAGCTCGAAGAGGACGCCGAGCTCGACTTCTGGGACTCGTTGCACTCGGTCGTGGCCGATACGCGACCGATGGCGGCCTCGTCGAGGTCGGGGACGTCACGCGGCCGTTGAATGCCTCCAGCCATCTTCACCGTAGGGCATTCCTCCGGGCGGCCACCGGATGACGACCTCCTCAGCCGATGGAATTCGAGCGGTGCGAGCCCTCGACGGCCTGGTCTCCGTGCGGACTCTTGAGGACTACCGTCGTGTTGGGCGTCTCGTCCGTCGAGAGCTCGAAGACGCCGAGCGGTGGCGACGCGAACTTCTCAGCCGGTCTGTCGGCACATCGGACCGTGTCCACGTCGCTGCGAGACGGTTGCTCTGCGTCTGGAACGCCTACGTGCTGCAAACGATCGGCGAGCACCTGCTCGACGCGGTGCGGCCGTACGACGACGGCGAGGTCCAAGGGGAGGCGGCGACTCGGATCCTCGCATCGTTCGGGCAGGTCGAGCGCTGGCTGTTCCAGGCGCGTCGAATAGCGCTCGATCCGACGTATCGGATCGAGAACCATGTTGATCTGCCTGCGGAACCACCGCCATGGCATGAGGGCGGGACCACCGCTCCGCTCCTGACGGCCACCGTGATGGCCACGCGGGCGATCCACGCGCGGGGTATGGTCGCCCTGGCCGACGACGACGCACACGCATCGCACGGCCGATCTGAAGATCTCCTAGAGTTCCGGCGGATGCTCGCGCGCGCCATGGACGCGATCGCGTATGCGGAGCGATCGTCCTCCGGCGGCGATGGGATGACCTTGCTGACGCCGCCGGACATCCACCTGCGTTACGCGGTCCGGACGCTGTACGTCTTCGGTCAGCTCCTCGCGATGCCGCAGCTCCTCGACCGCCGGGACACGACGAGGGCGGTCTCACTGGTCGCCCATGTGCCGGCGGAGGTCGACCCCTGGTGTCTGACGGATCCCCACCAGCGCGACGACCTGCGGGCGCTTCCGCCGGCACGCGTCATGCTCGAGAGGATGTGGGCGACCGACACCTGCCCGATGGCGACGGCCCGTATCCAGGCCCAGATCGATGCCGCGTTGCGGACGGGGGCGATCGCCTTCGCCGTCGACCGGACCGGGGAACGCCTGGGCAGTTTCCACCGCTGTCCGTGGCCTGCCGTCTATGAGGTGCGGCATCGGGTGACCATCGGCGGTATCCGTCTGTGGCCGTTGCAGCACTTCACCTACGACGTCACGGGTCCCGGCGAAACGCCGCTGTTCGCACGCCGCATCGTCGTGTCGGTCTTCACGTCGGCGGATGCGCGGATCGGCTGATCAGCCGACGAGCGAAGTCGATGACTGCGAAGGCGGGGTTGCGCCGTCTTAACTCCTACAAGTCGTAGTGAATGCTGAGGAGGACAGGAATGCCGGGTCGGCCGACCGCATGGGTTCGACTGCTGGCAGCCCGTCGTGGCGAGGTGTCCGCAGATCCCTTGGAGGACCGCAGGCAGAGGAGCCGCATCTCATGCCAACAACTGCGCGAAACCGGACGATCGTGGTGCGACGGTCTCGGTGTCGTCGCCGAACGGCAGGCGTCGCTCAAGTCGGCTGAACGGTGGGCATCGCTCTGGAACGCCTGCGGACTTCAGACCCTGGCGGAGCACATGCTGGACGCGGACTACGCCGCTCACCCGCAGACGGCCGGTTTCGTATCCGTGGCAACGGCAGAGCAGGTCTCGGTGTTCTACGACGAGGTCGAATCGTGGATATCCCGAGCAGGAGGAGAGGCCTCCGAAGCCGGCGGTCAGGCCGAGCGGGCTTGTTTCCCCACCCCGTTTCCGCGCTGGGTCAAGATCGATCCCTGCCCGCGTGCCCACCTGGTCGCGATGGTCGCTGCGGGGAAGGACGTAGCCCGACGTGCCGTCGGCGTACTGGCCGATGGTGTCTGCGGTCCAAGGCCGAGTGTGGAGCATGTCGGCCATCTCCGGCGCATGCTGGCCGAGTCGTCCGCGACGATCTATTTCGCCGACGAGATGCTGGCCGACGGCCCTGGACGGGCGCATCGAGCTGCTACCGCCCATCACTTGCGGCGTGCCATCGAGACCCTCTACGAATTCGGACAGTTGGCGGTCATGCCTCACCTCCTCGACCGCGACGTAGACGCATCACCACCAGGGGCGACGCCTGAGCGTCCGTTGCGCTCCACCACGTGACAATGACCCGCCAGGGCGAATGACGTGGTCGGCGCGGTGTCCCGCCGGGCCAGGGCGCCTTCGACCGCCGCCACCGGCGGCGGTCGAAGGCCCGGCCGGTCAGGCGCGGTAGCCGAGCACGGTCATCATTCCCGCCTCCAGGTGGTAGGCGTTGTGACAGTGGCTCATCCATCGGCCTGGATTGTCGGCATCGAAGTCACACGTCACCGTCTGGTTCGGTAGCACGATGACGGTGTCCTTGCGGGGGCCGTTGCCGTTGATCTGGAAGGTGTGGCCGTGAATGTGCATCGGATGCCACATCGTCGTCCGGTTCCGGAAGGTGACGCGGACACGCTGGCCGGACCGGACAGGAAGCGGCCGTCCCGGGTCGTAGGGGCGGCCGTTGATCCCCCAGTTGTAGTGCGTCATCGAGCCGGTGAGGTCGAGTCGGTGCTCGACGTCCGGCTTTTTGGGCGCCAGCCGTACCTGATCAGCCGGTCGCAGATCCGCGTACCCGAGGATCTTCCCAGCCAACTGCCGGAGCCGGGCGGACGCCGACGGCGGGTCTCCCGAACCGGTGCGGATCAGTGCCCTTGCGGTGGATCCTTTTCCCTCGGCGAACGCGGTCAGGGGAAAGACTCCATCGTTCAGAGTGACGACGACGTCGTAGCGTTCGCCCATTCCGATCAGGAGGGCGTCGGTGTCCATGGGAACCACGGGGAAGCCGTCGGTATGGGTGACGCGCATGCGGTGCCCGCCGAGGGCGACCCGGAAGGCGGTGTCGCTCCCGGCGTTGATGAGGCGGATCCGTACCCGGTGGCGAGGTCGGGTGCGGAACGTCACGGGCGCCGCGGCGACCCGTCCGTTGATCAGGTAATGCGGGTATTTCACATCCCCCGCGTCGCCGCCGAGCAGGTCGCTGTTGGCGCCCATCAGCATCGGCCCCATGTCCATGCCGTCCATCCCGCTCATGCCGCCCATGCCCTTGCGGAGCATCGCGAGCACCTGATCAGGAGTGTTCCCCGCGCCGTCGATCCAGTCGTCGAGGACGACGGTCCACTCGTCGTCGTAGGCGCCCGGTTCGGAGGGGTCTTCGACGATCAGCGGTGCGTACAGCCCGCGGTCCAGTTGGACGCCGGTGTGCGGGTGGAACCAGTACGTGCCGGGGTTCTCGGCGACGAACCGGTAGCTGAACGTCTGCCCGGGCTTGACGGCGCTTTGCGTGAGGTCGGGAGAGCCGTCCATGTCGTTGCGCAGCGCGAGTCCGTGCCAGTGGACGGTGGTGTCCGCTGGGAGGTGGTTGACGAGCCGAGCCTCGATGACGTCTCCGGCGCGGACCCGGATCTCCCGGCCGGGCAGCACGCCGTCGTAGGTCCAGGTCGTGACCGTAGGCCCACCGAGGTCGATGCGGCTCGAGATGCTGTTCAAGGTGAAGGTGCGGGTCCGGCCGGTGGTACGGCGAGCGGCTTCGGCCGCCGTGACCCGCGCGTCGGTGGGCTGGACCCACCGCGGTTCGGTGGGGGAGGAGCCGCAGGCTGCCAGCAACCCCATTCCGGAAGCGGCCAGGCCGGTGCGCAGGAACGCGCGGCGATCTATTGGGGGCATGAAAGACACCTCGTCGGTGAAGTCCCGTCCTTTGCCGGAGGGAACGTCAGGGGATAGGTCGAGATAGGGCCGTAGGCACGGGTGCAGGGCCGGATGGTGCGGTCCGTTCGAAACCGCGATCATCGGGTCTGCTGGGTTTACTCGGCGGTGGCTCGCCTGCCGGTTGACGGCGCGGTGGGCAGGTCGCCGAGATGTCGCTCGGGGAGGGGCCGCCGATGCTGGTAGGCCGCCCCTCCCGACGGGTCACATGTTCTTGAGCAGGTTCCGCATCGTGGTGATCTCGGCGCTCTGGGAACTGATGATGGAGTTCGCCAGGGCCTTGGCGTCGGCGTTAGAGCCCTGTGCCTGCTCGGTCTTGGCCATGGTGATGGCACCCTGGTGATGCTTGATCATCATCTGCAGGAACGCCTTGTCGAAGGCCTTGCCGGTGAGCGTGCCGAGCTTCTTCATGTCCTGTTCGGACATCATTCCCTCGCCCATGTGCATTCCGCCCGGTGAGGGCGTCGACTCGCCCCAGGACTTGAGCCAGCCGGTCATTTTGTCGATCTCCGGCTGCTGGGCGTTCTCAATCCGGGTGGCCAGCTTCTTGACCTCGGGTGAGGATGCCCTCGTGGCGGCCTGTTCGGCCATGATGATCGCCTGCTGGTGGTGCGGGATCATCATCTGCGCGAACATCACGTCCTGGGCGTTGTGGCCGGCCGTTTCCGGAGCCGAGCTCATGCTCATGGCCGGACCCATGGAATGACCACTCATCGAGTGACCGGTGTCCTTGTTGTCACTCCCGCCGCACGCGGCGAGCGTGAGAGCGGCGACCGGGACGACGATGAGGGAGAAAGCGCGTTTCATCGATCTTTGACCTTCCGTACTCGGGTGTGCTGAATCAGGCGTAGCGGGTCATCGGCGGACCCGGACGCCTGTCACAGCCGGAGTACGGAGAGTTGGAAGACCGATGGTGGAGGCGGTGCGCGGCCTTGGTGATCGTGTCCCCGGCCGGCCGAGCCGGTCGTTGCGGCAGGCCGCCTGCTGCGACCGACGAAGGCGGCGGAGAGGATCAGCAGTGCGGCCATGACCAGGAGGGCCAGGCATACCTGGCCGCCTGGGTGCTCGTGGCCAGGAGAGTGGTGCGCCGGTGGCACGGTCATGTGGTGCCCGGTCTCGGCGCTCGTGTGATTCATGCCGGGCATCGCGACGGCGACTGCGGTCGGGTGCGTTTCGACCGGGCTGGCCGTGGCCTGCAGCCCGTGCATCGCGAACAGGCCGAGCATCGTCAACGCCATGAGCAGCAGGCGGCCCGGCGACCTCGCCGCCTCGCGCGACGCCCGCTGCTCGTTCATGCTCACGACCATACCGGAGGTGTCTCGTCCGCTGATTCCGTCCTGCCGCATGGCCGGTGTTCGTGATTCCGGCGCGGTAAATGTCGGCCACCAAAGATGCGATGAAATCGCGGCCGATCCGAGCCTCATCTGTGATCGAGGCGGCGAGGAAGGCTGCCGACCTCGGTCGTCGATCATTATCGCCAGGCCATCGTCGGCGGATTGGCTCCAATGCGCTCCGGCCGGACTCTTGCCGACGAAGCTCCTTGACCTTACATTTAATGCGCAGGTCTTCGGGGGGACAAAAGGCTTGCGGCGGCGAAACCGGTGGGAGGGTACATGAGCTGGTATCTTGCCGTACTCAGGAATTATGCAGGTTTCGTTGGGCGAGCACGCCGTACGGAATACTGGATGTTCGTCCTCTTCAACGTCATCATCACCGTGGTGCTTGATTTGATCGGCATGGCGGTGAAGCTGGTCAGCATCCTCGGCTTCGTTTACGGACTCGCGGTGCTCATCCCGTCGATCGCGGTGGGTGTCCGCCGGCTGCACGACACCGGGCGGTCCGGATGGTGGTTGCTGATCGGCATCATCCCCATCATCGGGACCATCATCCTCATCGTCTTCATGGCGACCCCCGGCGACCGCGGAGACAACACCTACGGTCCAGACCCGAAGCTGGAGCCGCAGCCGACGGCCTGATTCGTGCGCGCCATGAACCGGCGGGTGCGGGTCGATCTCCTGGGCGCGAGCTCGACAGATTCGGTCCGCATGCCGCACGGTCATCGAGCCATGGCCGCATGGTGATCGGAGCCGGCGGCCGAGTTGGCGCCGGCGGCCGCCCGCACCTGCGGGCTCGTGGACGGATTCCCTCTGAGCCGCGGCCGACCGGAGAGATCGCCCGTCACGTCACCTCCGCTCAGGGCGACCGTCGGCGTCCGGGGAGAGGTCGCCGGCCGCGATGCGCAGGGCCACGAGGCGTTCGGTGATCTCGGCGGCCTCTCCCTGCGTCAGGCCGGGCAGGCCGAAGGCGGACTCGTTCAGTGCGGCCGTCGCCTCGCGCGCCATCGCACTCCCTTCCTCGGTGATCTTGGCCAGCACGACGCGCCGGTCGTCGGGGGAGGGGCACCGTTCGACGAGCCCGCGCTGTTCGAGTCGGCTGATCACGTTGGTGACCGACGCGGGGTGGACCATGAGGCGCCGGCCCATCTTGCCCATCGGCAGGCTGCCTGTGCGGGCCAGGGCCAGGAGTTGCAGCGCCTCGTAGGCGGCGAAGGTCAGGGCGTACGGCTTAAGCGTCTCCTCGATCCGGCTGAGCAGGAGCTGCTGCACGCGCATGATCGAGGTCACGGCGGCCATGTGATCCGCGTGTTCCGGCCAGCGCCGGGTCCACTGCCGGTGGGCTTCCGCGATGGGATCGAATGGCTGGGGCACCGGCTCACCGTATGAGAGATCGGTGACGGACGCGACGGCCGGCCGCTTCGCTGCCCGGCGCCTTGACCGATTCCAGGCGACATCCTACTTTGACTTCAAAATATTGGACGTCCAAGTAACTGGACCGCATGCTCGGGTGTCCGGCGCTGCGGCATCCGATTCTCGGGGAGGGCATGGTGACCGGATCCACCAACGAGGATCTGCATCGGCCGGTGCATCCGGTGCGGTTCGTGACGGCGGCGGCGTTGTTCGACGGCCACGACGCCGCGATCAACATCATGCGGCGCATCCTGCAGTCGCAGGGTGCCGAGGTGATCCACCTGGGGCACAACCGGTCGGTGCAGGAGGTCGTCGACGCCGTCGTGGAAGAGGACGCGGCGGGAGTGGCGGTCAGCTCGTACCAGGGCGGTCACGTCGAGTACTTCGAGTACCTGGCCCAGGCGCTGAGGCAGGCGGGCCGGGGACACGTGCGGGTCTACGGCGGTGGCGGTGGCGTTATCGTCGCCGAGGAGATCGCCCGGCTGGCGGACGCCGGGGTGCGCATCTTCTCGCCCGAAGACGGCCAGCGTCTGGGCCTGCCGGGAATGATCAATGAGCTGGTCCGCGACTGCGACGTGGACCTGGCCGCCGACCCGTCCCCGGCCGAGGCCGTTCTGGCCGGAGAGCGTCGCGCGCTGGCGCGCGCCATCACCTGCCTCCAGGACGGCAGGCTCCCGGCGACGGACCGGGAGGCGCTGGCGGCCGCCGCCGGCTCCCGCCGCGTACCCGTCCTGGGCATCACCGGCACGGGCGGCTCGGGCAAGTCCTCCCTCACCGACGAGCTGGTACGCCGGCTGCGCACCGACCAGCAGGACAAGCTCCGGGTCGCGGTGCTGGCGGTCGACCCGACCCGCCGCCGTGGCGGCGGCGCGCTCCTGGGCGACCGGATCCGGATGAACTGCCTCGACGGTGACCATGTCTTCTTCCGTTCGCTGGCCACACGCGGTGCCCGCGAGCTGCCGGAGAACATCGAAGCGGTGATCGACGCCTGCAAGGCCGCCGGATACGACCTGGTGATCCTTGAGACGCCGGGGATCGGGCAGGGGGACGCGGCGATCGTCCCGTTCGTCGACGTGTCGCTGTACGTGATGACACCCGAGTTCGGCGCGGCCTCGCAGCTCGAGAAGATCGATATGCTGGACTTCGCCGACGTCGTGGCGATCAACAAGTTCGAGCGGCGCGGTGCCGCCGACGCCCTGCGCGACGTGTCCCGGCAGCTGATCCGGAACCGGGAGGCCTTCGGCGCGCGCCCGGAGGACATGCCGGTCTTCGGGACCAGCGCCGCCACGTTCAACGACGACGGCGTGACCGCCCTCTACCGGCAGCTGACCGGTCTGCTCGCCGAGCACGGCCTCGTCCTGCAGCCCGGGGTGCTACCGCCCGTGGAGGGCCGTACCTCGACCGGTGCCGCCCAGATCGTCCCGCCGGCCCGCGTACGCTACCTCGCCGAGATCGCTGAGACCGTACGCGCGTACCACGCCGAGACCGCCCGTCAGTGCGCCGCCGTCCGGCGCGTACAGCGCTTGAGCGAGGTCGCCGCGGAGCTCACCGGCGAACCCGCCGCCGCCGTGACCGAACTCCTCGATCGAGCGTGCCGTGACGTCGCCCCCGCCGACGCCGAGCTCATCGAGACCTGGCCGGCCGTCGTCGAGGCGTACTCCGGAGAGGAGCAGGTCGTACGGATCCGGGACCGGGAACTGCGCACGCGACTGACGCGCGAGTCCCTGTCCGGCAACCGCATCCCGCGGGTCGCGCTGCCGCGCTACACCGACCATGGGGAACTGCTGCGGTTCCTGCGCGAGGAGAACCTGCCCGGGCGGTTCCCGTTCACGGCGGGGGTGTTCCCGTTCAAGCGGGAGGGCGAGGACCCGGCGCGGATGTTCGCCGGAGAGGGGGATGCCTTCCGGACGAACCGGCGGTTCAAGCTGCTGTCGGCCGACAGCGAGGCGACCCGGCTGTCGACGGCGTTCGACTCGGTCACCCTGTACGGGCGGGACCCGGGGCAGAGCCCGGACGTGTACGGCAAGATCGGCACCTCGGGGGTGTCGATCGCGACGCTGGAGGACATGAAGGCCCTCTACGACGGATTCGATCTGGCCGCCCCGACGACCTCGGTGTCCATGACGATCAATGGACCGGCTCCGACGATCCTGGCGTTCTTCCTCAATACCGCGATCGACCAGGCACTGGACGCCTTCCGGAGCGAACACGGCCGCGAGCCGGCCGAGCAGGAGACGGCCGACATCCGGGCCCGTACTCTCGCGACGGTGCGGGGCACCGTGCAGGCCGACATCCTCAAGGAGGACCAGGGGCAGAACACCTGCATCTTCTCGACCGAGTTCAGCCTGCGGATGATGGCCGACATCCAGGAATGGTTCATCGCCCACCAGGTCCGGAACTTCTACTCGGTGTCCATCTCCGGCTACCACATCGCCGAGGCCGGCGCGAACCCCATCAGCCAGCTCGCCTTCACCCTCGCCAACGGGTTCACCTACGTGGAGGCGTATCTGGCGCGCGGCATGGACGTCGACGACTTCGCTCCTAACCTGTCGTTCTTCTTCTCCAACGGGATGGACCCGGAGTACAGCGTCCTGGGCCGGGTGGCCCGCCGGATCTGGGCGATGGTGATGCGGGACCGCTACGGCGCGAACGAACGGTCGCAGAAGCTGAAGTACCACGTTCAGACCTCGGGCCGGTCGCTGCACGCGCAGGAGATGGACTTCAACGACATCCGTACCAGCTTGCAGGCCCTCATCGCCATCTACGACAACTGCAACAGCCTGCACACCAACGCCTACGACGAGGCCGTCACCACGCCCACCGAGGAGTCGGTACGCCGGGCCCTGGCCATCCAGCTCATCATCAACCGTGAGTGGGGTCTGGCGATGAACGAGAACCCGCTGCAGGGCTCCTTCATCATCGATGAGCTCACCGACCTGGTCGAGGAGGCGGTGCTGACCGAGTTCGACCGGATCAGCGAGCGCGGGGGAGTGCTGGGGGCGATGGAGACCGGCTACCAGCGCGGCCGGATCCAGGACGAGTCGATGCTGTACGAGCGGCGCAAGCACGACGGGACCCTGCCCATCATCGGCGTCAACACCTTCCGGAACCCCCACGGCGGGACGGCCACGGCCGGGCCGGTCGAACTGGCCCGTGCGACGGAGGCCGAGAAGCGGTCCCAGCTCGAGCGGGTCGGCGACTTCCAGAACCGCCACCGGGAGGAGGCGCACGCCGCACTCGTCGCCCTGAAGGACGCCGCCAGGAACGGCGACAACGTGTTCGCCGCGCTGATGGACGCCGCGCGCGTGTGCAGCCTGCAGCAGATCACCGACGCCTTCTTCGAGGTCGGCGGCCAGTACCGCCGCAGCGTCTGACAGGGAGACCCATGAGCGACATCACGCGTATCGGCGTCATCGGCTGCGGCCTGATGGGGTCCGGCATCGCCGAGGTCTGCGCCCGTTCCGGGCTGGACGTCATCGTCCGGGAGATCGACGAGTCCGCGGCCGAGGCCGGGCGCGCCCGCATCGAGAAGTCGATGCGGCGAGCCGTCGACGCCGGCAAGCTGGGCGGGGACGACCGGGACGCCGCGCTGGCCCGGCTGCGTTTCACCACCGGGCTGGACGCCCTGGCCGACCGCGACCTGGTCATCGAGGCGGCGACGGAGAATCCCCAGGTCAAGGCCGCGCTGTTCACCGAACTCGACGCCGTCGTCAAGCGACCCGACGCGATCCTGGCGACCAACACCTCGTCGATCCCCATCATCCAGGTGGCCCGCGCCACCACCCGGCCCGCCCAGGTGGTCGGGCTGCACTTCTTCAACCCGGTACCCGTCCAGCGGCTCGTCGAGGTGATCCCCTCGGTGCTCACGGCCGAGGCCGTGCTCGAGCGCGCCCGGGTCTTCGCCACCGAGGCGCTCGGCAAGACCGCGATCACCGCGCCCGATCGGTCCGGGTTCGTGGTCAACGCCCTGCTCGTTCCGTACCTGCTGTCGGCCGTTCGCATGCTCGAGGCGGGCCACGCCACCGCCGAGGACATCGACACCGGCATGACGCTCGGCTGCGCGCATCCGATGGGCCCGTTGCGCCTGTGCGACCTGATCGGCCTGGACACCCTCGTTTCGGTCGCCGAGTCGCTGTACGAGGAGTTCAAAGAGCCCCTTTACGCCGCCCCGCCCCTGCTGCGGCGCATGGTCGACGCCGGCCTGCTCGGCCGCAAGAGCGGCCGCGGCTTCTACGACTACCGGGAGAAGTGATGACCGACGTCCCCGTCTTCGAACTGCCGGAGGAGCACCGGATGCTCCGCGAGACGGTGCGCTCGCTGGCCGATGACAAGATCGCTCCGCGGGCGGCGGAGACGGATGAGAGCGGGGAGTTCCCCCAGGCCGTCTACGACGCGCTGGTGCAGGCCGACCTGCACGCCGTGCACGT